>JADJCA010000017.1 GCA_016703425.1 Myxococcales bacterium | reverse complement strand
GGGCTTCGCGAAGGCCGGCGTCCGCGTCGTGCCGCGGGCGTCGTGCGTTACGGCGCGTTCCTCGGAAAGCGGGCGCCATCGTGATGCCCGGCTACGTCAACATCGGCGCGTGTCGGCGCCGGCAGCATGGTCGACACCTGGGCCACCGTCGGCTCGTGCGCGCAGGTCGGCCGCGATTGTCACTTGGCGGGCGGCGTCGGCATCGGCGGGTCCTCGAACCGCCAGCGCGAGGCCGTCATCACCGAAGACGGCGTCTTCGTGGCTCGCGGGCCGTCGTCGTCGAAGGTGTTCGCGTCGGACGTGAAGCGGTCGTCGGCGCCGGCGTCGTGCTCACGTCGTCCACGGCCCCCTCGACGTGTCGGGCAGCGAGGCGTCGAGCGTCGCGGCGTCGTGCCGCCGCGCAGCGTCGTCATCCCTAGTTCGCGCGTGGTTGCCGGCGAGTTCGGCGTGCCGTGCGCCCTCATCATCGGCCGCCGCACCGAGTCGACGGACAAGAAGGTTAGCCTCAACGCGGCGCTTCGCGACTTCGCGTTCCCGTCTGAGGCCGTCTAAGGAGACCTACAGAAGTGGACCGCGCGCAAAAGCCCTCGACGACACGTTGCTGTGGCTCTGCGCCATCGAGTCTCCCATCGGCGACGAGCAGGCGCTCTGCGACGCCGTGCTCGCGCGGCTCTCGCGACTGCCGCTCGCGGCGCCCGTCCGGCGCACCCTCCACCCGCTCGTCGTGCCGCTCACGCGCAGCGATGCGTCTGCGTGACAAGGGCGCGGCTCCGGAAGGGCGCGACCTCACATCGCCCTCGTCGGGCACCTCGACACGGTGCGGACGGAGAACGGTCCGGCTCGCATCGAGGACGGTCGGTGTTTCGGCGCCGGGTCGAGCGATATGAAGAGCGGCCTCGCGCTCATGCTGGTGCTCGCCGAGTCGATGGAGGCGTTCCCCTGCGATCTGACGCTCGTCTTCTACTCGCGCGAAGGGCCCCTTCGCCGACAACGAGCTGGGCCCCGTGCTCCTTGCCGACCCCGAGCTCTCACGCGTCGATCTGGCGGTGTGCCTCGAGCCGTCGGACAACCACGTGCAGCTCGGCTGCAACGGCTCGCTTCACGCGACGGTGACGTTCGAGGGGAACACGTCCCACAGCGCGCGTCCGTGGCAAGGCGAAAACGCCGTCACGAAGGCCGCGTCGTTTCTCGCCGAGATGCACGCGCGAAAGCCCGAGGCTCACACCATCGACGGCTTCGTTTGGAAGAGCGTGATGACCGTGACCCAGGCGAAAGACGGCGGTCGCGGCAAGAACGTCGTCCCCGATCGCTTCGTCCTCAACGTGAACCATCGCTTCCCCCCGGACGTGTCGGTTGAGGACGCCAAGGCCAACGTGGTGGCGGCGGTTGCCGGGCGCGCCCACGTGGAGTTCGTCGACGTCTCGCCGCCGGCGCCGCCCAACGCGAAGCATCCGCTCGTGCGGGCGCTCTTGGAAGCCGGCGTCGCGGGGGTCGCGCCCAAACAGGCATGGACCGACGTCGGGCGGTTCGCCGCGCTGGGTATCCCCGCGGTGAACTGGGGTCCCGGCGAAAATGCGCAGGCGCACCAGCGAAACGAGTCGACGTCGCTCTCGCTTGTGCACGAAGGCGACCGAATTCTGCGCCGGTTCCTCCACGCCGCGGGCGCGTAAGGGTCTCCCGGCCCGCGGCGACCGACCCGGCGGTGTACGCGCGCTGACCACGGAGAAGGGGCCTTGCGCGTCATCTCTCACTCACCGATCGAAAGAGGCGCTCATCGGCGTTCGATTGGCCCGTTGCACCATGATAAGAAAGAAGGCCATGACGTCCCCCGACCGTTATCGCTCTCTCTTTGGTCCTCGCTGTCTCGGCTCTCGGTTGCGCGGGGCCACGGGTCCCCGGCCGGCGCCACCACGGGCGGCGCCGCCGCTGCGGGCGATTCGCACGCGCTCATCGGCAAAGCCAGCGCCTGATTTTTTCCCTCGCTTCCGTCAACGGCCAAGGCAAGTTCTCGCTCGCCTCCGTGAAGGGCAAAGTGGTCATCGTCGACTTCTGGGCGACGTGGTGCGCCCTGCAAGAAGTCCTTCCCGAAGCTCCAGGAGCTTAACGTGAAGTACAAGGCGAGCGGCCTCGAGATCATTGGCATCTCGGAAGACGACGAGAACCACGGCGTCGCCGACTTCGGCAAGAACTTCGGCGCCAAGTTCCCGCTCGGGTGGGATCAGGGGAAGAGCATCGCGAGCAAGTGGGACCCGAAGACCATGCCGACCTCGTTCATCGTCGACAAGAAGGGCATCGTTCGCTTCGTTCACCTCGGCTACCATGACGGGGACGAGGCGAAGATGGAGCAGCAAGTGAAGAGCTTGCTCTGATCGTCCGTCTGTCTCAGGCTTGAGCTTCTGTGCAGTGTGCGGGGCGACGTCGACGCGGGCGGGGCTTGGCGCTGGTGGCTGAGTTCGTCGGCTGGCTTACTCTGAGTTCGTTCGTGGCTTGATCGGCAGACGAAACCGAGCGCATCGCGCTCGGGGAGGATCACGGCCTTGAGGTTCTGGCTGCGTCGGTGTTGCGAGCTGGGCATCGCGATCACCCTGTTGTGCGGCTCCGGTCCGCTGTCGCCGGCGCAAAGCGCCGATCCGCGGCGCGAGCTGGCGAACGCCGAGGACTTCCGGTTGCGGGTGAGCGCGGCGCTCTCGCTCGGGCGCTCGCGGGCGGCTGACTCACGCGCACTTTTGAGCGCGCCCTCACCGATTCGCACCCTTCGGTGCGGGCAGCGGCTGCCGCTGCCCTCGGCGCCATCGGCGACGAAGCGGCGTTGCCGGTCCTCGAGCGACGCCTGGGCGGCGAGTCGTCGGAGCGTGCGCTCGCAGCTCCGCACGACGATCGCGTCGCTCGAGAAGTCCGAAACCGGCGCCGGCCGCGCCCGTCACGGCCAAGCGCTACGGGCTTCAGTTGGGCAAGGTCGTCGTCAAGTCGGGCTCGCGCGAGCAAGAGCTTCACAACGTGTTTCGTGAATCGACGCAGCGGCGCATCGCGTCGTTGCCCGGCGCGGTCGTCGTGGCCGATGGCGAGAAGAGCGCCGGAATGCCGCTCTTGATCATCGACGGTCGCCTCTCGAAGCTCGCGCAGCAGGCCGATGCCAACGGCAACGTCGGGGTGACGGCGCAGGTCGAGTTCACGGTGCGCAAGGTGCCCGAGAACACGCTGCGAGGCTCGCTCAGCGGTGCGGCCACGAGCGTCGGCACGGCGAAGTCACTCGCCGCGGGGCCGCGTCGCATCCATGCGCTGCAAGACCAAGCCGTCGAAGGCGCCGTCGACAGCGCCATGAAGGGCGCCGACGAAGGACTCCTGCGCGCTTCGCTAGCGAGGGCTGGCGATACGCTGCGCCGGTGCCGAGGGTCCTCTACGTATCGAAGCCCATCGTGCCGCCGTGGCACGACGGCTCGAAGAACCTCGTACGCGACGTGGCCACGTCGCTGACGCGGCATCGCGCGACGGTGCTGACGAGCGAGGGCGTCGCGCCACCGACGGCGTCGACGGTCTCGTGGCGTACGGCGATGCGGCGCGGGGGACGGTTCGCGCCCACGCTGCGCGCCAACGCGCGTCGCGGCGGTGGTGGCCGCGTCGACGGGGCACCTGATCTGGCACTTCGTCTTCGCGCCCAACTGGCCGTCGTCGTCGGCGTCGCGCATGACGCTGGTGGCGGACGCCTTCGCGGCGTGCGCCGCGTGGTGCAGACCATCGCGAGTCGACCGAAACACTTCAGGAGCGTGGGGGCTCTCTTGTTCGGGGACGTGGTCGTGTCCGAGCGAGTGGACGCGCAGGCGTTTTCTCGCGGCCGGCGTCGATGGCCGGAAGCTCGTTGTGGTTCCGCCGTGCGCGAGGCCGCTTCGCGATGTGGCGCCGGAGGAAGGCGCGGCGCTTCGTGAGCGCCTCGACGTAGGCGACGCGCCGCTCGTGGTCTATCCGGGCGATCTCGAGGTGAGCCGCGGGGCGCGCTCGGTCGCGGCGGCGATCGCTGCCCTCGCAGGCCGCGTTCCGGAGGCGCGGGTGATCTTCGCGTGTCGCGCGAAAACGTCCGGCGCGGTGGCCGCGGAGCAGGCGCTAAGGCGTGCTCGACCGCGTTCGCTTCGTGGGTGAACTGCCCGAGCTGGCCGTGCTCCTCGCGGAGGCGAGCGTGGTCGCGCTCCCGGCCGACGATCTCTACGGCAAGGTTGACGTTCCCCTCGCGGTGCTCGAAGCGCTCGCGCTCGGCGTGCCGCTGGTGCTCGCGCGCGGCGGGCCACTCGAGACGGTGACGACGGCGAGCTTCGTCGACGCGGCCGACACGCAGGGCCTCGCCGACGCGCTCGCGCACCTGCTCGAGTCCGACGCCGCGCGCGCGGAGCAAGCGGCAGCGGGCAAGGCGCTCTACGCGCGCGTGTTTCGACCCGAGGTGGTCGCGGCGCGGTACGAGGAAATCTACGAGGGGTGGGGGGGGGGCGTGCTTGCGCGCGTGCGTCGTCATTCGCGCGTGCCACGTGCCACCGGTCCTGGGTTCCTTTTTCGCCCCGACGACGCAACTTCGATCGCATCGCCGCCGATATGACGTTCATGACGCCTTCCCGTCAGGTCGTCGCGGGTCGCACGTACCTCACCAGTCGGCGCTGCACGCAGCGGCAGCACCTGCTTCGTCCCGATGCGCGTCGAGCAGATCCACCTCTACTGCCCGCGGAAGCGCAGGCGCTACGAGATCACGCTGCATGGCTTCATCGCGATGAGCAACCACCAGCTACTCCGTGCGCGACAACCTCGGGAACTACCCCGAGTTCTTCGCCCACTTTCACAAGATGACCGCCAAGGCGCTCAACGCCTACTGGGGTCGCTGGGAAAACCTCTGGGCCACCGCGTGCGACCCGTCCTGGGTTCCTTTTCGCCCCGACGACGCAACTTCGGTCGCGTCGCCGCCGATGTGACGTTCATGACGCTTCCCCGTCAGGTCGTCGCGGGTCGCACGTACCTCACCAGTCGCCGCTGCACGCAGCGGCAGCACCTGCTTCGTCCCGATGCGCGCGTCGAGCAGATCTCCCTCTACTGCCTCGCGGAAGCGTGCGAGCGCTACGAGATCACGCTGCATGGCTTCATCGCGATGAGCAACCACCAGCACCTGCTCGTGCGCGACAACCTCGGGAACTACCCCGAGTTCTTCGCCCACTTTCACAAGATAACCGCCAAGGCGCTCAACGCCTACTGGGGTCGCTGGGAAAACCTCTGGGCCACCGAGCAGCCCAACGCCGTCTACCTTGTCGAAGCCCAAGACCGCTTCGACAAGCTCATCTACCTTCTCTGCAACCCCGTTGCTGACCACCTCGTTGAGCGAGTCGCCGAGTGGCCCGGCGCGTCGTCGTTCGGCCAACATCTTCGCGGCACGACGAGGACCATCAAAAGCGCCCACGCGGGTTCTTTCGCGAAGACGGCCCGATGCCGCGAGAGGTGACCCTCTCGCATCGAGCCCATTGACGGCTTGAGCACCTCGCGGCCAAGGAATGGACCGACAAGGTCGCCGCTGCGGTCCGTGCGGGAAGAGGATGCCGCGAAAGCGCAGCGCGCAAAGACGGGTCGACGCGTGCTCGGACGCAAGGCCGTGCTCGGCACGGCGCCGACGAGCAGGCCGCGTACCGTCGAGCCTCGCCGCAAGCTCCGGCCCCATGTGGCATGTCGCGACAAAGAGCGGCGCGTTCACGAGCTCTCGGCGCTCCGCGGCTTCCGAAAGGCCTACCGCGACGCACGACTCCGATGGATCGCGGGTGAGAGCACCGTGTTCCCAGAGGGAACCTATCGCTTCGCTGCCTTGGGCGTGCGCTGCCAAGGCGCCGCGCAGAAGTGAACCTGGGTCACCGCACCCCGCACCGCGGGCACCGGCCGCGCCGATCTTACGAAGGCGCCACGCGCGGCTCGCCGCTCGCGCGCGTGCGATGGGAGCACTCCGGCAAAAAGGGCGCGCCTCGTGGTCCACAGCGCTCTCACGAGCATCGCGCTTCGCGTCGAGCTGTTCTGTAGGGGCGACTTCGGGACGAGATCGCGGACTTCGACGACGCACTACCGCATCCTCGGTGCCGCTCGCGCAGCGGCACCGCAGCCCCCGCGGAGAATCAACCCAGGTCCGGCCGGTTGGTCCGGCCCGTTCATTCGCGGAATGCAGCGGTCGGGAGGCGACGCCCTTAGCCAATCCGTAACCTTGCCGGCGGCGCCTTCGTCGAGGCGCGTGGAACATGTTGGCGCGCATGGTCGAGCCGCGACTGGCGTTCAAAAATAGTAGGCGTTGACGCCGATGACCTCACCCGTGGGGCGCAAGAGCGGACCCCCGAGTCGCCGGGGCACAGCGCCGCTTGGCGGAGCGATGAGCCCGGCGAGAAGAAGTAGCTCGCCTCCAGCCCTGGGCGAAACGCATCTGCGAAGTCGGCGACCTCATCTGTCTCGATTGAGCGGAGCGATGCGACCGCACCGGGGTGCGAGCGCAGTTCGTCGTCGCCGATCCATCGTGGACCGCTTCGCGCGTGCAGCCGTAGCCCAACGTGAGAATGTCGGTGCCGGCTGCGATGCGAGTCACATCGACCGGCGCGGCGGTGGCGTCGATGTCGTCTTCGGTCTCGGGATCGCGATGTCCGGAACCCGTCGATGTCCCGGCAGATCCAGAAGCATTGGGTCGTGCGGCACGCGTCGATGACGAACCGTGGCACGGAGATCTTGGCCACCTTGATCGGCACCCAGCGATCGCGAGTCCGCCGAGCGCACGCGCAAGCGAAGAGGCCCCTTCCACTGTTCGCCGTGCTCACACGGGGTTGGCGTGTCGTCGTCGGGGTCGGTTGCCGGCTGCGGTGCGCAGTCGGTGGCTCGGTCGTCGGGGCGGCGAGCACGCAGTGCGCCGCCGTGAGAATGTGCCGGGGCCCTACCTTGGCGGCGGTACAGAACGAGGTCTCTCGGTTGCCCAGCTCTGACGACGGAGCGGAGGTCTCCGGTGGCCACTGGCTCGCCGCGGATGAGTTCGCTGCCCTGAGCGTCGGAGCTTGAGCTCTGCTCACCGGCGCATCCGAGGTGGACGCCAGGGACGCAACGAAAGAGCCGCCCAGCGAGAGGAAGCGTTTTCTCACGGGCTCCCCCAGAGCACCGGCAGAGCCACGTCGGCTCGTGCCGACCCGACGGTCTTTGCGGGGTGCCGAAATCGGCCTGGCCGGCCTCACGGAGGGCGACGACTCAGATGGGATCTCCGAATCGCTCCGAGCCGGCGAGTTGTGCGGGTGGCCGTGCGAGGAAGGTGCCCTCACGCGCTGTTCGTAACAGTTGCGCCGCCGGCCAAACTTAGTGCCGGCAGCTGCGCCCCCGCTCCCCAACGAAGCACTTCGTACACGGCCGAGCGCGCTTGCGTCACGGATGCCTGCGTCTCAGTGACGGCGGGGAGCGTCTCCTTGTCGAGAGGCGACGCTCGTTGTTCGAAGGCCGACCCTTGCGTTCGGGAACACGGCCGTCGCGTCCGTGGAGATGTGGCTCTCGCGCGCGCAATCGTGACCGTCGTGCACCAAGGAGCACGCGCGTGTTGCGACGCGCTCGGCGCTGCGACGATGCGCAACGCTCGCTTCCGCCGCGTAGGCAAGCCCGCCCGCAACTGGACGAATTGGCTCGCAAATGCAGCCTCCGTTTTTCGTCTCGCGAGGGCCGCTCTTGAGACGTACATCGTCGTGCTCGGGCACCCGGGCGTCGTGCATGCGCGCACGCGTGCACCTTTCGCGCGTGGCCCTGCGCCGCCCCGCACGAGGGCTGCCCTGGACAACGAAACCAGCGCCATCGACGCCCGAGCGATTCCGCTGGTTTGCGAAGGTCCCCGCCGAGAGCGAAGCATGACTCTCCGAGCATGAAGGTACCGCCCGCGAGCGCTGAGTGCCCGCTCAGAAAACAAACGTGCGCGCGGGGAGGAAGCAGCGCACTGATCGAAGAGGACGCTTCTCCGGAAAACGAACCGCCGGCGGCAAGCGCGCAGGGCCTTGCACCGCGGTGCATGACCCGTTTCGACAAAACCCGTCTCCTTGTCGGCGCGGGCGTCTCTTTGTCGGAAGGGGAACCTCCACGCTCGAGACCGACACCTTCCGCAACGGCCGGAGACACTTCCGTCGCGAGCGCCTCGGCCTCGTTTTCGGCCGGGCGACCTTCCCGCTCGGAAAGTCGAGGATCCGCCACGGGTTTCGATGCTTCGTTTTTCGTCTCCGACGGCACCTCCTCGAGCGAAGCGGTTTCCGTCTCGTGAGACCTCCGCTCACGGGCGGGCGAGGGGCCTTCGTTGCTGGCGGTTGGGCCTTCACGATCGGACCCTCAAGGGCATTTCCGCGGTTTATGAAGTCGCGTCCGCCGATAACGAAGCTTCCGCTCCGGAGCGCGGGCGTTCACGCTCCATGACGCAAGGCGCTCGTCTGGACAACGAAGCACCGCGCCCGCGCAAGGAGGGCTCTACGTGCGGACACGGAAGTGCACGCCGCCGTTTATGGAGGCACTCGCGCCGTCACGGAGCGTTGGTCACTCGAGCGGGAAGCGCGTCGCGCCGTCGCGCAAGGCGTTGGCTCGATCACGCAAAGGCCGGCGGGCCGTCGCGGAAGCATGCGCTGCCGCGCGGGAAGCCTTTGTCCCGACACGAAGCCTCATGTTTTGGAAACGGCGGTGCAGACTGGCGATACGGGTGACCGCGCAGACCGAGACACAGGCTACAGCCCGAGAGACCGGCGCACTGACCGGCAAGAGGGCCCCCCGGACCGGACGATGAACGCCCTCGACCGACTTGCGGAAGTCGTCCAGCTTCCTGGTCGCGAGGAAGCGGTCTTCGTCGAATGCACGAGGTGCTGAAGAGAGCGACACAGCGGCAGAAGCGCGCTGAACGAGCTCAGAAGGACTAAGCTCGGCGGCGCCACTCGAGGCCGTGATGACTGATCAGACCACCGCTCGTGACCCCATTGAGGAGCCGCTCGCCGAGGCGTTGGCCGTGCTTGGAGCGCGGCGACGCGGAGGAGCCCGTTCGATGCTCCGCAGCCTTCTGCAGCGCTTTCCCAGAGCGCTCGCGCTTGGCTGGCCCTTGGGGCTATCTGGACGGACCCCCTGAAGAACGCGGAGGGCGCGGTTGAGTCGTTTAGGAACGCGACAATCCTTGACCCTCAGCACCAAGTCGCGTCAGTGGCCCTCCTTCACGGCCTCATCGCGGCCAATCGCTTTGATGAGGCTCTGGCTGAGGCGCAGCGGTTCCTGGCACTCCATGAAGCCGGCGTGCCCTTGGACTCGGACCACCTCGCGACGTACCGTGACATCGTCAGCGACCCCGAGGGCATGAAGCAAGACCTGCTCGCGCATGGCAACCTCGGGAGTCGCCCGGCCGTCGCAAGCAGCGACGGGGGTCGGTGAGATGCAACGGGGCATTGAACGTGTACGAAGAGGGCGGCGCGGCGGTCGGTGAACGAACGCCCTCGCATGGAGAAAGACGATGAAAATCGCGCTAGGCACGGTGCGGGCTGCGACGAACGTGATTCTGGATGCCCTCGAGGCGCGCGGCACCTGCGACGTGACACTGGACGAGGACTACTATTGGTTCGTTCCGAGCCCAGCCGTCTACGACGTCACCAAGCCCATCGCCGGTGCCACACTGGGACAGCTCTCGGACAACCTCCACGAAATTGCGCGAATCGCGGCCGGCGAGAGTGAGCCCGTCGGTAGCGACCTCGTCAGCTTGGGAATGCTGATGCGCTTCATCGGAGAGCGGACAATATGAGGAGCATGCACGCCGAGCGGGCGGAGGCCGCAATCCCGTAAGCCGCCAGCACGACAATGGACCGTCTTTTCGCAAAAATAGCGCTGGTCGGCACAGCGGATGGGGGCCGAAGAACAGCCGTCGGGCCGGGGAGGTTCCGATGTCCGGCGTACTTTGGCGACGACGTCGACGCGCATGACTGCAGACTGCATGCTCGTGGTGCCGGAGGAGACGGCGCTGGCACCGGGCGGACCGGCAAAGGTTCTGGAGGTTCGTTTCCTCGTTCCCGAACTCTTGCGCGGACGAATAGCACCGGGCGTCACGTTTCGACTTTGGGAGGGCAGGACCATTGGCCACGGGGTGTTCGTTCGCGAGGGGCTCGAGTGAGGGGCCGGGGCGGTTCAGTCTGGTGACCTTGATCGCTGGGCGACGAGGACGATGGAATACCCGATGCCCAGAGGAGCGCGCATGCCCCTGACTCCGCACCTGCTTGAACTGAGAGCTCGCTGGGCGGTCGTTCGTGACGCTGGGCAACCTCGATGAGTGTCCTAGCGCAGGAGACGGCGCTCGTCGCGGACGTGTTGATTGCGCTCGTTGAGATGCACGGAGCGTGGTCGGGCGGGCGCGCCACCGTCGAGGTACTGGCAACCGTGCCGCGCCACCTTGCGACGACGGCGCCAATGGTGGAGTACGAGCAACGGTCATCAAGCGGGCGTGCCGCCTTGGTTCGCGTGACTGACCGAACCGAGCTTGCGGCTTGCCTCTCGAAGTCTTGGGCCACCATCCGGCCGCTTGTTCTTTGTGCCCACGATGCTTCGCGAATTCGGGCAGAAGATCTGGAACAGCTCGAAGGACCACAGGAAACTCCGCGCGGCACCCTCGCGGAGGCCGCATCGTTTCTTGCGCTCCGTTGGTTCCACCCCGTTCAAGTAGACTTCTATTCCAGCGCGTTCGCGCCGGCCGCAGTCGCGACGTCGTCCGCGCCGTTCCATGCGGAGCGCGGGCGCGGATTGAACAGGTCTTCGAGCACTTCTGATGATGGCGATGCACCGCGATCTCGGTCCAGAGGGCGTCGTGCTGGGGCGCGCTGATTCCAATGGTCGAAGAGAACAGGGCGGGGCCTCGTCGGTGAGCGACGAACTCGCGCGCCGGATCGGCGAGGCAGTGGCGTGGTGCGAGGCGCGGGCGCAAAGCGCTGGCGCTGACGACTGCCGTCTTCCGCAGGAGCAGTTCGATTGCCTTCGCTCGCCTGACCTCGCGCCGAGGGAGGCCGTGTTTGGTAAGTCCACGCTCGATGGGCTCTCGGAGGCGAGTCTCTCCGCTAGCATCCTCGCGATCGTGGACTACGTTGTGGGAAGGCGAAGGAAAGGACTCTCGGGCGCTGCGGCGGTCGTGGTCCCGGCCGCGTTGCTCCGATTCGAGGTCAACCATTGCTACTTCGACCGCGCCGCGTTCAACGAGACGGTGGGCTTCTTCGACGCAGAGGACTTGCCGCCCTGGGACACATGGATCGCGTACGAGGTCGCCACGGATTCTCTCGTGAGCTGGGTTCCCGAATCGCTGCGGGCGCTCGTCCAGAAGGGCGTGGACGCATCTCGTCGACGCCTACAGCTGGCTCACGCAAAGACGACATAGAGCGCCTCCGCGAATCGCTGCGACATTCCGCATGGGAAACCATCGGCACCGGAATCACAACGAGGGCAAGAGGAGACGCGATGACGGCTGCGGGCCCCGCCTCGCGCCGTTGCGGGCTGCGTCTCGGAAGGCTCACGCCGAGAGAACGGATGCCGCTGAACGAGTTCCCGTTCGAGAAGCGTGCCTTTGCGGGACTGGTCGCGTAAGCGTCGGCGACTTTCCCGAGTTCCCCGACGTTGAGGATCGGCGAGCACGTCGACCTCCTCGCGACCGTGCTGGCGTCCCCCGGAGCGTGGAGTGGAACGCCGCTGTCGCTCCCTGTCGCGAGCATTTGGCGGAGACAGCTTCGCGAGCGAGGTCCCGAACCGCGCGTGGTCGCCGCGGCACGCGCCTTCGGGGATTGCTGCGGCGTCCGGATGAACTCCTCTTGGTCGAACTGCCTGCCGAGAGCACGGTTGGCGAGAGGTTGAGGAGATCTGGGAGACCGAACGCCCCGTGTTGCTGCTTGGCGGACCGCTGACCCTGGCCGCCGAAGAGGCGTACCGCCTTCAAGCGGAAGAGACGCCAACGGCCGCCTTCGCGCGAAGCGTCGCCCTACTCGTCGTCGCGTTCTACCATCGACAGTTCTTGGACTTTTATACGGCGCGACCGGATTCGACTCTCGAGGCGATTCGCCAGAGCGGGCGCGACCTTGGCCTAGCTTGTGCGTGAGGTCCAGGATGGATTT